>OZ247426.1:0-37500 GCA_965232835.1 Dehalococcoidia bacterium
ACGGCCATGTCGCCGCGGTCATAGACATGCTTCAGAGGGGCCATCTCGGGGTGGAAGCCCATCTGGTCGTCGATCTTGATGATCCTGTCCTCGGCCACACCCACAGCCGGCCGATTGTCCCGATACAGCGGATCGCTGTAGGGGATGATGGTGTTGAGGTAGTCGTTGGCCCCGGTGAGCTGGAACACTACCAGGACCGGGTCTTTCTTGGTGCTCGTCATTTCAGACTTTCCTCCTGCAGGTCAATACGGCGATCTGGTTTATGCCGTTCTGCGGGTGGCGCGGGAAAAGATACCCGCGCCACCCAATTGGTTCTTGGTTAAGCGTACTGGTACTCACGCAGGGAAACGATGAGCTGCAGCAGCTCCGAAACGCGGCGGGTGGAATCCGCAATCTCCGCATCGCTGCCCCAGGAGAATCCACCGGCCTCGCCGACGAAACCGATCAGCTCGTCGCGGCTCTCACCGGTGACTTCCAGCGGCCCCATCAGGTCCAGGCAGCCGTCGACGACATCGCCTGGCGAACTGACGCCACTGGCCTGGAGGCGGTCGACCATGTATCGGATGCCGGGGCGGGAGACATCGCCCACCAGGTCGGCCGTGAAGTTCACGCGGCGCATCAGGGAGCCGCTGTTGATCCACTCGGCGCCGGTGTGCCAGCCTTCCACGCTGGGCGGGTTGAGCAAGTCCTGGCCCATGTAGCTGGGCTGGCGGGACAGATCGCCGATGCCGGGGGCCGGGAACTCGGCGCCGCCGACCATCCGGAGGGTGCCAACCACGACCTCGGTGGGGTTCTTCAGCCGGGCGAACCTGGCTTCCTTAAAGAAGTCGGAGTTGAAGATCAGCCGCAGGGCGGCCCGCATCTCGTAGTTGTTCTCGCGCAGGGCGTTGGCTATGGCGTCGACTGCCTCCGGGTCGTTGGGAGGAGTCACCGACCAAGCCGGGACCTGTGCTTCGTCGGCCACGAAGAAGTTGTAAAGGTGGCGGGCGATGAAGCGAGAGCAAGCTTCGCTCTCGCTGATGATGCGAACGATGTCCTCGCCGTTCAGGTTGCCGGTGTTGCCGAGGAAGGTCTTGTCGGTGTCGTCGTGGTCCTCTGGCCGATATTCGAAGAACCAGTCGTGGCGGCCGATGGGCCCGCGCGGCAGCTTGGGCTCGATGGTCCAGCCGGTGAAGGCGCGGGAGCACTCGCGAACGTCAACCTCGGTGTAGTTGCCGACGCCCAGGCTGAACAGCTCCAGCAGCTCGCGGCCCCAGTTCTCGTTGACGGCGTCAGCGTGATTCTCGCAGTTGTCCAGCCAGTAGATCATGGCCGGGTCCTTGGCCATTTCCACCAGCAGTTCGCGGAAGTCGCCCATTCCCTTTTCGCGGAACTTGACGATCATGTCCATCACGTCGTCGTAGTGGTCAACCTTCGAGACGCCGGTAGCAAAGATGCCGTGCCAGAACAGGGCCATCTTTTCTTCCAGCGGGCGCTTGGTGTTGACCATGTCATGCAGCCACTCGGCGGCGCCCATTCCGGGCAGAGTGCCGGGCCGCCAGGTCCAGGGGTGATACCGCATCATTTCGTTGCGGTCCAGAGATGGCTGGTCGCCCGAGAGCAGCTCTTCAACAGTAGCTTCGTAACCGTTGGCCACCCTTGCTTCCAACTCCTCCCTGGTGGCGCCAAATCCGGCGCGGCGCATCAGGTGAGCCATCAATGCGATGTCCTGGTCGCCCATGTGTTTCCTCCCTCTAGATAAGGTTGGTTATAGGTGCTGGGGTGCCTGCATGCCGCGTGCAGAGTCTATCTCTGAAAGGGCAGTACAGAGTTAGCGGTATATTATTAGTGCTTCCCTCTTGTTGTCAACGATTTGAAGCTGTTTCGGGGGCACCGCAATACAAGGGCGACGAACTGTCAGTGGGATGACCCAGGTAAGGGCATTGGCAACATCCGCAGGCTGGCAATGGTCTCAATCAAGGGTCAATTGACCGGGGTGGTGGACGGGGGCTACACTCGCCCGCGAATGCGAGAATGGTACGAGAATCTTGTATTCAGTAATAAGAGAGGAAAGCGATGCGACTGGAAGGAAAAGTTGCCCTGATCACCGGTGGTTCCAGGGGGCAGGGTGCCGCTGAAGCAAAGCTGTTTGCCCGCGAGGGCGCCAAGGTGGTCATAGCCGACGTGCTGGACCCCGATGGCATGGCCGTCGCGGCGGAAATCAACGAGCTGGGCGGCGACGCGACTTACGTCCACCTGGATGTGTCCAGCCAGGACGACTGGCAGCAGGCCATCGCGGCCACCGTGGCCGCTTATGGCAAGCTGGACGTGCTGGTCAACAACGCCGCAATCTGGCGGGGCGGCCACGTGCTGGAAACTTCCGGCGAGCAGTGGGACCTGATCCTGGACATCAACGCCAAGAGTGTGTTTTTGGGGACCAAGTTGGCCATTCCCGAGATGCGCAAGGCAGGCGGCGGTTCCATCATCAACATTTCCTCCACCGCCGGACTGGTGGGCAGCCGCACCAGCAGCGCATACAGCGCGTCCAAGGGTGCGGTGCGTCTCTTCACCAAGTCCACCGCCGTTCAATATGGAGCCGAGAACATACGCGCCAACTCGATTCATCCCGGACCCATCGACACTGCCATGGGCGACCAGGTTTGGCCCAGTGACGAGACCCGGGAGGAGGTTATCGAGCGCACGGTGCTCAAGCGCATCGGTGTGCCCGAGGACATCGCCAACGGGGCCCTGTTCCTCGCCTCCGACGAGTCTTCCTTCATGACCGGTTCCGAGCTGGTCATCGACGGCGGTTCAACGGCTCAGTAACCGTACTTGTCCCGGAAATCGGAAGGGCCGACTCTACGCGTAGAGTCGGCCCTTTGTGCGTTTATTGAAAACGATCGGCGCTAGCCCCCCAGCAGTTCGGCCAGGCGCGACGCTGGGCCCGCGTCCTCGAGGTTGTCCAGCATCGACAGTGCCTCTCTCGCGGTTCCGTCGTCCATGACCACGGCGGCGCAGTCCATGAACTTCGTCCTCACGTCCTCGCGAGTCACTCCGCGGAGGGCCCCGGTGGTGGCGCGCTCGGCGCGCTCCGCTATCACCCGGCCGTCCTTGAGGTGTACCTCGACGCGGTGGTTTGCTTCGGTCCAGCTGGTCTGACCCTCGAAGCCGGGGTGCCGACGCATCTCGATGCGAGGAATCAGGTCCTGCGCCTCGGTCCGCATAACCTGCTCGTCGGTGAATGAGGCCAGACCTACACGTCCATCGATTATCCCTGCGGCCAGGCAGTACTGCATGCTGAACTTGCCCTCCAGTCCTCCGGTGGGGCGCGAGTGGATCAGCGAGCGAGGCGGGTCGAAGTCCACTAGCACGTCGATGCGGTCCACTTCGCCGGCGCCGAAGGACTCCCGGCGCAGCAGCTGCGAGGCGGCGTCCAGAGCCAGATGGGCGCTCCCGCAGCACGGGTATTTCTTGATCTCGATGCCCGACTCCACCATGAAGCAGCGGCTGCCCAGCGAGGCCTCCGCCCGGTCGGGGTCGTAGTCGCTGCCGCCTGAGAAGGCGCGCATGAAGCCAAACCGGCCCTCCAGCGCATCGTCTGATGCCGTGAACCCGGCCTGCACCAGCTTGGCGGCGTTGACGCCGGCGCGGCAGGCAGCCCCGGCGTGGTATGGCTTGGTCATGGTGCCGAAGTTCTGCCGCAGCCCCGCCGCCTGCGACGCCGCCAGTGAGACGGCCATGGCCGTCTGCTCCGGGTCCAGCCGCAGCAGGCGCGCCGCCGTGGCCGCCGCCCCTAGTGTTCCCAGGGGGCCCGTGGGATGCCAGCCCAGGTCGTCGAAATACGCAGGTGAGATGGCGTCGCCTACGGCGCAGGCCACCTCGAATCCCACCAGGTACGACAGCAGCAGTTCGCTGCCATCGGCGCCCACCTCCTCGGCCAGCGGGAGTGCGCCGGGGATCAGGTGCGCGCTGGGGTGGGTCTTGGTGATGTACGTCACGTCGTCGTAGTCCAGGGCGTGGGACATTGCCCCGTTGACCAGCGCGGCCTCCAACGAGGAGGTCTTGAACCCCCGCCCGATAACTGTGGCGGAGGGTGTACCGCCCAGGCCCGTGACGTAGTCGCACAGCACGTCGGCCAGCGGCTCGCGGGATCCGGCGAGGGCGCAACCCAGGCAGTCGGTGATGGCGGCCTTGGCCGCGTCGATGGCATCGGGCGGGAAGTCCTCCAGCCCTGTGGTGCAAATGTACTCTGCGATCCTCTTGGTCAGGCTCACGTCAGTCCTCCGCTGCCGTGGGTGGCAGCGATGTATTTGGCAGGTAGTAAACCACGGTGGGCATCGCGGCGCAATCTGGCGAGTGCTGCAGGTTGAAGAACGAGGGCGCCGCTGTGGATAACTTGTGGATAACCCTTGAATAACTTACCTGAACTGTGGATAACTCCCGCCATTTCTTCGATGAAAGGTAGGTCTTAAGATCCGCCTTCCCGGGACGAGTGCGGTGTTTGTGTACCGAAAAAAAATAGAAAATCGCAGATTGACTTTCAGATTGACTTTCAATTGTGCGACATGGTGCATATCGATAGCATTTGAATGGTATAAAGTCATACGTACTTGAAAATTGGTCGGACGGTCATCTTCAGTGAGACTGGGGCTGAAAATACCAGGCAACTCACGGGCCCTGTGGGTCGCGCTGCTGACGGAGGCAGCCCTGCTCACTATGCTGCTGACGGCCGGACTGTTAGCGCCGGCCGAGGTGGGAGCGCATCCATGCTCGGCGGATACTGCTGAGGACCAACAGCACGATGACTTCCACGGCAATCCCTGCACTGAAACGGCCCACGACGAGCCGCACGAATGGGTGAACGAAGTGGATGGTGGCCGGGACCGGGCACTTGAGTTCAGAGTTTACCCGCCAGGTGCTGGATTCCTCGACCAAAACGACATCATTAGTATCACAATATCTGAGTTCAATCTCTCCGAACATGATTTCGGCACCGCTTTCGACCGGATCAAGCTCGAGGACAGCGGGGATGGAGACGAAATTTCTCCTGGAAACGTGGATGTGAACGGAGAAACGCTGACATTGACTCTTCCCAGTCCTTCAGTTGCTGTAGGAGAAGGCGAATACCTCATAGTCACCTTGGAGAAGGGCTCTGGCATTCTGACTCCCGAAACGCCCCGTGGATTCGACGACCCTAAAGACGGGTATCCAGTAGAGATAAGATTCAATGGTACGCCGGTCGCCGACGAGAACATAGTCGCGGTCAAGAACCCCATCAGCTCCACGGTGCCCGGAACGGCGGTGCGGATTGAACTCGAGACCTATGCCAACGTCGTGATCCCCGCCAACGAGGAGATCACGTTGGACTTTTCCGGTCCTTCGGCTGGTACGGGTTTCCTGATGCCGACGACCATCACTCCATCCCGCATCAAGATACGCTCGGCCGGCGAAACGTTCGACCCTGCGGATGTTCTGGTTCAAGGAGAGAGAGTCACTTTGACTGTCCCCGATGATGAGCAGGTAGCTGTAGGAGACTTTGCCATCAGCATCAGTCAGTTGGCCCGCATCAGGACCCCTTATTCCGCCGGGAACCGCGTCATAACCGTGTCGTCCTTCGCTCCACATTTCGAAGATGACGAAATTACCGCAGTGATAAGGCGGACTACGACCGTTGAGCCCCTGGAAGGTCCCCGAGGAAGCGAGTTCACGCTGGAGGGCAAAGGCTACGCTCCGGGCACAGTAACCATATTTGACGGCGACGACGAAATCATCAATCCGGGTGAAACCCTGGCATCAGTGAAAACCTCAAGGGGCTCATTCTCGGCAGATCTGGAGGCACGGGGGAGGCCTGGGACCTCTCCCTACAAGGTGTGGACAAGGGATAGCAATGGCGTCATCGACTCCGCCGAGCTGACTATCACGAGTTCGATGTCATTTGAGCCGGCCACGGTCGGCGTTGGCGATACGCTGAAGATAACCATCAAGGACTGGGAGGATGATCACCACGAAGTGGCCGGGGTTACAGTGGCTGGCGAAACTGCCCATATTCCTACCGGCGTAGTCGACTACGAGAACTGTTTCGGCTACTCGGGCGTGTATCGACCTGACGATAGCGGGGTCGTGTCATTGGAAGTAACTGTTCCCGCTAATGTTCCGCCGGGAGACCAGACAGTCTCGGTCTATAGCCACGAACAATTGGATCACACATACGCGGATGATATGGGCATGCCAGATTCGGATAAAGGACCTTGCGCCGATCTGGAAGATGGGGAAAAGCGCGGTAATGCGACCGGGAAAAGAGTGGTCGTTCAGTTGAAAGAAACGCCCAATCCCATCGCCTCCGAAACAATCGAGATTGCCACAAAGTCCTTGACTCTCTCCCGGGACGAAGCCGTGAGGGGCCAGAGGTTAACCATTAGCGGATCTGGATTCTCCCAGGGAGCCGGGGATGACATCGAAAGGATCACCATCAATGGTGAGGATGTCGCCGAAGACCTCTCTCAGTTCGAGGTGTCGCACGACGGCAGCGTTTCCATGACCGTGACGGTCCCTGCGGGCGCACGTGACGGCGACAACGAGGTGCAGGTGTCGGGATGGGATGGCACGCTGGGCACAGGGACGCTCACCGTGCCGGAGCCGGCCATTGCGCTGATGCCGCCGCAGGGACAGCGGGGCGAGAGCGTCCTGGTGCGCGGCACCGGGTTTGCCGCCAACGGGATTGTCCTGCTGAACTACGGAGACGCGAACGTCGCCGGCGGCCAGAGCGACGGCCGGGGCAACTTCGAGGTGTCGTTCCCGGTGCCCCTGGACGCAGCCATTGGCAGGACCTACAGGGTAACCGCGGTCATGGAGGTGAGAGTAGGGGACGGCGAGGATCCCATAAGGCTTGAGGCGTCGGCAGACCACGCGCCTCCGGTTGCGACGGTATCCACCACTCCTGACCCGGTGTACCCGGGAGACCTGATAACGATTCAGGGCGAGAATTTCCCGCCCTTTGCACTGGTCAGGCCAGTGCGGTTCGCCAACCGGGACATCACGCCGGTGCCCAACATCTCGACCGACAGGAACGGCAGATTCGAGATCGAGATTGACGTACAGGGACTGGAACTGGGAGACCAGCCACTTAGAGTCGAGATTTCTGGCGTAGTAGTTACCCACATCGTCGAGGTCGCTGCCACACCCTCAAGCGGTGCGCCGTCCCTGGTGTTCCGGGACCTCATCGAGGCTGGAGTGTTGCACAGGGTGTGGTACCTGGAGCGGTCGACCCAAGACTGGTTCTTTTTCGATCCGACTCCCGAATTCTCGGAATTTAACAACCTGGAACTGATGCCATCCAGTGAGGTGGTGTGGATACATCTCTCCGCTCCACACGAATTCCTGGGCAGGCAACTGGTCGCCGGCTGGAATCCGGTCGGTATCGATTGATGAAGACTACGCGACGCGACATCACCCGACAAAACGCGGCGTGACGCGCCCGGTTGGTGCGTGCGAAATCTGTCGGAGTCTCCGTTCAGTGAATCGCCCGAACCCGCCCGAGCGCGGCGGTGCAGAGCAGGGTCATCCCCAGTCCCAGGGCTCCCAGCGACAGTATGGCCATGGAGGCGGAAGTGGCGTCGGCCAGCATCCCCACCAGTATGCTGGCGGCCGTCAGGAACCCGCGCTCGTACGCCAGTACGCTCAGCGTCCGGGCGCGAAACTCGTCGGGAACGATGGTGAGCACCACGATCCCTTGAGCCGTGCGGTAATGGGACTGCCAGAGCGACATAAGTGCCAGGACTATGAACGCCGCCGGCAGCCATGACGAAAATGCGAATGCCATGGTGGTCGCAGAGCTGAAAGCGGCGGTACCCAGGAGAAGGTATCCGCGACGGGAGGGAAGGCCGAATGAAGCGATGATGAGAGTTGAGAGGAACCCGCCCACTCCCGTCACCGCCAGCAGGTAGCCGCCCATGTCGGCATCTGCGTGCAGCACCTGGGCCGTGAAGAGCGGTAGCAGGAACCACACCGGATGCAGGATGGTGTTGGGGATGGTCGAAAGCACCATCAGTTGCAACACTTCCCGCTGGCGTCGCCACAGGTGGAGAACGGCCTCGACGAAATCTGCGAGGGGAGAAAACCGCTGGCCGTTCCTTCCGTGGCTGGAGTTGCCGTATCTTAGGCGTACCGGGATGAGGAGCAGCACCACTGCCAGGTACAGTACGCCCTCCAAAGCGAAGTTCCAGAAGTACCCCAGCCAGAAAATCAGCAGTCCGCCCACGAAGGGTCCGAAGATCCGGGTTCCCGTGATGGTCACGACGTTCAGGGCGTAGGCGTTGCTAACCATGTCCCGAGGCACGCAGTTGGCCACCAGCACCTGCTGGAGAGGCTGGTTGATGGCGAGGATTGTTCCGGCTAACAGGACGTACGCGAAGGGGTGCCAGAACCTGATGTGCTCACTGTCGGCGAGGAATGCAAACCCGAATGCGATGACGGCGCCCACGGCGTGCATGACCATGACCAGCTTCCGCCGGTCGAGGCGGTCGCCCAGCGCGCCGCTCAGGGGGTTCATCAGCAACCATGGCAGGGTGTTGACGGCGCCAACGGAGGCAACCAGCAGACCACTGATCGCAGAACCTTCCGAGAGGTCCTTGACCTGCCAGCCTACGGTCAGCAGCTGCACCCACATGGCAGTGTTGGCGCAGAAGTTGGCGAACCAGAGAAACCGGTAGTCCCGGAACTGAAACCACGCGTCGAGGGTTCGAGGCCGGGGAATTAGACGTGATGAGAGGATGGCTGCTGCCTTTGGAATACTGAATGGAACAGTGAGGGAGGGCGCCAACCTGTGCAGCGCCGGGGTTCAGTGCACACCTTGCCAAGGCCAAGTGAGAGGAACCAATGATAACCAATACTGGTGCCGTTTGCCATTCGGGAGCAAGAACGCCCCCGATTACGGAGAACGCGGTACGGCTTGCGTGAGGATCCCCGGCGGCGAAGGGCGCCCCGGTTCACACTGCACTATTGGCTGGCCATTCGATAACCGATCCCGTGCTCGGTGAATATGTAGGACGGGCTCCTGGCGTTGTCTCCCAGCTTTTGGCGGAGGGACTTTACGTACGAGCGAAGCAACCGTGGCTCGCCGATGTATTCTGATCCCCACACCCGGTGCAGCAGTTCATCCTGGGTCAGGATTCGTCCGGCGTTCCTGGTCAGTTCGTAGAGAAGCTTGTACTCGGTAGCCGTCAACGGGACCTGCGTACCGGACACGGTGAGGGTGCGGGCATCGTAGTTCACAGAGACGTCAGCCACCGCATACCCGTTGGAGACTTCAACGCCGCGCGCGTAGGTTTTCTGCTTCCTCAGCGTAGACTTGACTCTTGCGATCAGTTCCGTGTTAGAAAACGGCTTTTCAATGTAATCATCCGCTCCCAGATCGAAAGCGCGGCCAATATTCTCATCGTCCCCCGGCGCGGACAGGACAATGATGGGAATGTCGTAGTGCCCGGAGAGACGTTGCATGGTGTCGAAGCCACCACCACTTTGGTGCGACAAATCGAAAAGCAGGAGGTTGGGTTTTTCCTCGCTGACAATGCGGTCGATATCGGCCGGGTCCGTTGCTGCTATTGTCGAGTAGCTGGCATCAGCGAGTATACGGCAAACGGTTCCCAGGACACGACCGTCAGATACCGCCACCAGGATTCTTGGAGTTTCGTCCGACGGACTTCCAGCTGATCTTCCCACTGATGCGGTACCGGATGTCAATTCGGTGGCTGATTCCATTGTTTCATCGGTGGCAGGAAGAGTGAAAGTGTATATCATCCCAATACCGCGTTCACCCCGTTCCGTCCGGACCCTGCCGCCGTGGGCTTCCACGATACGCTTGTTGAAGGCGAATGCCAGTTCCTGGCTGGCGTTATCCCGGGCGGTGGTGCCTCCCTGGGGATGGATTGAGCGCCCCACGAACGCCTCTCCGGGAAATGCGTCGCTATCAGATGACACCGTAAAGGCGACGTAGATATCGAGCGGCGAGGCCGATACCTGCACCCTGGAGGCAGTAGGGGCAATTCTGGAGGCTTCGGAAAAGAGGTTCTGCAAAACACGGGAGATGCGTTCCCGGTCGGCCATTACCGGAGGCAATTCAGAGGAGATGTCAGCATCGACGATCGTTCCCGGATGAACTCTTAGGAATTCCTCGGAGGCCGCTTCCACAAGGTCGGCAACCTTGGTCTTTTCGGCGGAAATCGAAAGGGTCCCCGCATCGATTTGGGTCAATTCGACCAGGCTGTTTATCTGCGACCGCATGAGTTCGGTTTGCTGGTCGATTATCCTTAGGAGATGCTGACTTTCCGAACGGCCCGTGGATTCGAGAATGTCCTGCAAAGCGCTGGTGGATCCCCTGATCGTAGCGAGGGGCGCGCGAAGTTCCTGGCTCACCAACCCGAGAAATTCTGCGCGGACCTTTTCCAGGTCTTGCAGTGGGGCCAAGTCTTGCACGGCCACGACGACTGACGCTATTTCTCCTGCCTCTGTAAAAATCGGCGCCGCGTTGACGAGGGTTGAAATGGTCCCTCCATCGGGGAATTCCACCACGATTTCTTCAGCACGCACCGTTTCGCCGCTCATCATAACGCGGGCGACCGGGGTCTCGGTGATCGGAATGGGACGTCCGTCCGGCCTCCGAAATTTAAGAATGTGCATCAGAGGTTCAAGGTCGTTCAGGGTTAGTTCAGCGCTACCGACGATCCGTCGCATCTCCTTATTGTAGGAGACCATAAAGCCGGACCCTGCGTCATAGACACCCACGCCCATGGGGGAAATGTCTATCAGCGTTTCCATATCAGTCTTTGCCAGATGCACTTCCTGGAACTGGCGCGCATTGGATACGGCTTGCGCGGCAAAGGAGGCGAACATCACCAGGATTTCCTCGTCCTCTATGGTGAATTCCTCGCCGCCATCCTTCTCGGTAAGGAAAATGTTCCCGACGTGCTCTCTCCGGTTGCGGATCGGCATGCCCAGGAATGTTTTCATCGGAGGATGGCCATCTGGGAACCCCACGGACCTCGGATGGCTGGAGATGTCAGCGATTCTCAAAGGCTCGCTGACCTCATTCAGGTAGCCCAACAGGCCGAAGCCCGATGGAAGACCGCTTACCTGCTCTATTTCCTCGGGTGTAAGGCCCGAGGCGCTGACGCTTGCTACGGCTCCCGTGTCATCGTAGGTCAGGAGGACGCCATACTTGGCCTGCGTAAGGGACCGGGCCCCTTCAATGACATGATAAAGAATCGCGTCCGAATCAAGGTCTTCGCTAATGCGAAGTGTGGCCTCGCTCAACTTGGAAAGCCGATCCCTGAGGGAAGTAATTTCCCCCTCAGCTGCTCTACTTCCACTAGCTGGTCTCCGGGCATCTTGGGCCGTCCTTCCTCGGCGCAAAACACGCAACGCTATCTTTAGGAGTCCGAATGGAGGCCACGGAGCCCCCAATCACCAACCACCCGATTCTGCAGGTCCCACCGTAATATTCCAATGCGCTGGGCAATATTCCAATGCGCTGGGCAGCCAACACTATGGAAGGTATACCACGAGCGGACATAACAATCTGATGCGAAAAGCTGGCGAGCAATGGTACCACAATACCAATATTACGCACAATGGATTTGATCGAGTTGCGTGGAGGGGGCAATTTAGTCGAAAGAGCCGCATATAGCCGTGTGAATTGGCGGTCTGGTTAGCTGTTTTGACTCACACCTTCGCCACTTGTGGCTCCCGGGGAGGGCACCGCCCGCCTCGGGACTCCCATATCACCCAATCGTGTGATTGACGGTTCCTGCGCGAGATCGCGGAAACCCTGTCCTGGCAAGGAGGACTCGTTTCGACTTACGGGAGTACCTGTCCGTGAGGCGGCTTGCCGCTCCTGTGGTCGGGCAGTATCATAGCCTCCACGTTTAAGCTATCTGGCGCATAACGCAAGCTATCGTGTCAGATCAAGGTAGGAGGCAATATGAGCACCGAAATCAAGGGCAGGGAGCTTAAGGTCCTCAGTGGAGTCGCGGCTCCCGAATCGACGGCACAGACCCCGGGAATGATTCGCAAACCCGGAGTCGATGGCAACACCGCCGGGGCAGAGAAGATCTGGCTGGGCCACGTGGAATGCGTCCCGAACACCATGGGGCCTCCGCACAACCACGGCGAAGCGGAAACCGCGGCGTATGTGCTCAAGGGCCACATCCGGGTGTACTACGGTGAGGGATTCAAGGAATATGTGGAGGCCGGCCCCGGGGACTTCATATTTGTTCCTGCCCACTTCGATCATATCGAAGGCAATCCCTACGACGAACCGGCCGAGGCGGTGCTGTCCCGGGGTCCGGACAACATCGTGATAAACCTGGACGAATAGTCTCCGGTACCCAAGACCACCATTCCGGCCCGGCGAATGGCAGCCGGGCCGGATTCGTTTGTGCCAGAATGGGCCATCCAGAACGCCAGTCAGAAAATCCAGCGTAGAGCACTTAGGAAATCGGCCAGTTGATTGCCTCCCGAACCAAAAGACTGATCCAGTTGCCGCAGCGTGTCTTCTACGGCTGGTGGATTGTGTCTATATCCGCCGCTGCAGATTCGCTCAAGCATGGGACTTTCAACCGAGGGTTCACCTTCTACGTGACTCCCTTGAGCCGGGAACTTGGCGTGGGGCAGGCCATCATTGCCCTTGCAGAAATGCTGGGGCGAATGGAAGGCGGCTTGCAAGGCCCGTTAATGGGGTGGCTCAACGACAAGTTCGGCCCCCGCTTTATCATGGTGCTCGGCGGCGGGACGTCGGGGCTGGGCTTCATCCTGCTCAGTTTAACCACCAACTACGTCTATTTCCTGCTGGTATTTGTCGGACTACTCTCACTGGGCTTCCGCGCTGGGTATAACAATGCCCTGATGCCGGCCATAAACCAGTGGTTCCGCCGTCGGCGGGGGCTGGCCATGGCCGTCGCTGGAGTTGGCAGTCCGATCGGTGGCATCCTGATAGCGCCGGCGGTGGGCTTGTTGGTGCTGGAAATCGGCTGGCGGACAACTGCGCTCGTGTCCGGGGTGGGAATTCTGTCGGTGGTGCTGCCCCTGGCATTTTTCGTTCATCGTTCTCCGGAGGGAAAGGGGCTGCTTCCTGATGGAGCCAAGCCGACCGCCGAACAACCGTCGCAGGCGACGGTCAGTGTTGAGAATTACCGTCCGCCGCCCGGAGACCCTGACTTCACCGCCCGCGAGGCGATGAAGACCCCTGCATTCTGGCTGTTGGTATGGGCCGTGGGACTGCGCAACACCGTACACTCCGGGATGCAGTTCCTACTCTCGCCGGTAATCGTATGGTTCCTCATAGGGTCGGGGCGTCCCGAGGACGACAGTGTTCGCCTCTCAGCCCTCTTGGTTGGGCTGCTGTCGTTGAGTTCGCTGGTAATGAACCCCATCGTGGGCTGGTTGGGAGACAACTGGTCGAAGCAGAAGCTCAGCTCTGTGGCGATGGTCGGTGGGGCGATTTCCCTGCTCATGCTGCTGAATCACAGCGGCGCGTTGTGGCAAGTCTTTCTCTTCGTGGTTTTGATGGCTGCTTCGGAGACCGCCAATCCGCTGGCCTGGGCCATTATGGGAGACTTCTTCGGACGCCGCAGTTACGCGACACTGCGCGGCTGGCAGCACCTGCCCGACCAGATGATGTCCATGAGCACGCCGGTCTGGATGGGGTTCATCTACCAGACCACCAACAGCTACTACTGGGCCCTGGTCCCACTGGCGGTGATCTACGCGCTGGCGGCAGTCAGCTACTGGATCATTCCCAGGCCAAAGACGCCGGAGAGAGTGCTGGCAGCGCAGGGTGCATAGTTGTTCTACGGAAGGGAGTTGCCGGGGTGGGAATTCACCCCCACCCTAACCCTCCCCCTCACGGAGAGGGAATAGCTTAAAGTGGTGCGTGCCTTTGTGCTACTACCCTGACACGGCCTTGGCCAATCCCTCCGCAGCTCCCTCAAGGACCCAGTCCTCGACGCAGTACGAGATGCGGAAGTGGCCGGGCGTTCCGAACCCCCGGCCGGGCACCACGAGCACGTTCGACTGCAGCAGTTCACGGGTGAACGCCACGTCGTCCTCGATGGGTGCCCTTGGATAGAGATAAAAGGCGCCCTCCGGCTTGACCGTGTCGTACCCCATCTCCATCAAGGCGGCGTGCATAAAGTCGCGCTTGCGTTGGTAGTAGTCGGGGTCGATGCTGACTCCCTGCAAGTTGCGCACCACGTGCTGCATCAAGGCCGGCGCGTTTACAAACCCCAGGGTGCGGTTGCAGAAGCTGAAGCCGCCAGCCAGTTCCTCTTTCTCCGCGTAGTTGGGGTTTATGGCAATGAATCCGATCCGCTCACCCGGCAGGGCCAAGTCCTTTGCGTGAGAGGTTACGATTATGGAGTTGGTGTACGCGGGAACGATCTGCGGGAACGCCATGCCGTCGAATATGATGCGCTTGTAGGGCTCGTCGCTGATCAGGAAAATCTCGGTCCCGAGTTCGGACTGCTTCCGTTCGAGCAGGTCCGACAGGCCAGCAATCTCCTCGGACGAGTAAACAACGCCAGAGGGATTGTTGGGCGAGTTCACTATAACGGCCCTGGTGCGTGGGGTAACAGCCTCTTCGATCTCCGCGAGGTCCAGCCTGAACTGTTCGGTGGTGTTGACCACTACGGGAACGCCGCCGTGATTGTCGATGTAGTAAAGGTACTCAAAGAAATAGGGCGCCAGAATGATCACCTCGTCGCCGGGGTTGAGTGTGGTCTTCAGGACCACGTTTGCCGCCGCTGCGGCGCCGCAGGTCATCACGATGTCGCCGCCACCGAAGGGCAGACCGGTTTCCTCGGCCAGAGTTTCGGCCACAGCCTCGCGAGTATCCAGGTACCCGGGGTTGGGCATATAGCGGTGCATGCCGGCCATAGGCTCAGAGGCCAACCGGCGCAGTTCGTCCTTGAACTCGACTGGGGGTTCGATCACAGGATTGCCCAAGGAAAGGTCGAAAACGTTCTCGGCGCCGATCTGGGCCTTGAGGGCGAGGCCTTCCTCGAAGACCCGGCGTATCCAGCCACCCTCTGCCATGTATTGCCGGATCTTCTGTGAAACCGCCATTCAAGGCCCTCCGCATGTGCAAATCTGCGGGCGAGTGTAGCAACGGCCCGACTGGAGTGTCAAAGAACAGGATGGTTACTGTGATACGTTCGGAGCCAGGCAGGTGTTCAGTTCTGAGGTGGCGTCCGTCATTTTCAATCCGGATGCCCTTCCGAAGCGGTAGACCAGGCTGTAACGCACTGCCTCCATGTCCACCGGTTCCCCCAGAATCGCCGCCAGCGATGTTACGGGTCGGTCCGTGATTCCGCAGGGGACGATGTGGCGGTAGTACGACAGGTCGGTGTTGACGTTGATGGCGAAGCCATGGAAGGCGATTCCCTGGCTGATCTTCACGCCGATGGCCGCGATCTTCCCTTGCGCGGTCCAGACGCCCGTAAGACCCTCCTCGGTGTGGGCCTGCACTCCCAAGTCCGACAGCGTCTCCACTAGTACCTGTTCCAAGGTGCGAACGTACTGCACGGGCCCCCACCCAAGGCCGCGCAGGTTGACCATCGGGTAGCCGATCAGCTGGCCCGGCCCGTGGTAGGTGATCTGGCCGCCTCGGTCAGTTTCGTGGATGGCCACACCGGCGCGGGCCAACTCGGCCGCGGGGGCAAGCAGGTGCTCGTCGCGGCTCAGGCGGCCCATGGTGTAGACATGGTCATGTTCCAGAAGCAGCAGTGTGCTGGGCGAGTCTCCGCTGCGGACACGCTGAACGAGATCGTCCTGCAGGGCGCGGGCGCACAGATATTCGACGGTTCCCAACCAGGCGAATCGGCAGGTCTCGCCCCTCTGCATCTGAGAAAGCCAGTGTTGCTAGTAGACGGAGGAGTCTGGTGTGAATGATTCCAGACGCGTCTTGACCGCATCGAGGAACGCGCTGGCCTCTGCCCCGTCGTTGATGCGGTGGTCGAAGGAAAGGCAAATGTTCATCATTGAGCGGATGGCGATGGCGTCGTTCCTGACGACGGCGCGTTTCTCGATGGTCTCGCTGGTCATGATTCCGGCCTGCGGGTGATTGATGATTGGGCCGGAGACCAGGGAGCTGCCGAGCGCTCCCGTATTGTTCAGCGTGAAGGTCCCGCCCTGCACGTCGTCTATTGCCAGGCGATTGGTCCGGGCCCGTTCCGTGATGCCGTGAACCGCGTGGGCCAGGCCGACAAGATTGAGACGGTCGGCGCCGTGTATAACAGGAACAATCAGGCCGTTGGGTGCGGCCACAGCCAGCCCCAGGTTTATCCTGCGCTTGAGGATGATGGCGTCGCCGCCCCAGGAGGCGTTCATGGTGGGTACCTTGCGCAGCGCTTCCACCACTGCCTGGATTACGAAGGGCATGTAGGTGAGCGAGATTCCCTCGCGTCGCTCGAAATCGGAGCGCACGGCCTGGCGCAGCGCCACTAGCCCGGAGACGTCGACTTCCTTGGTGCTCCAGGCGTGCGGGATCTCGGTTACGCTGCGCACCATCGCCTCGGCGATCATCCGGCGCACCGGCGTAAGTGGAACACGTTCGTCCTCCGGCTCGCCCTCCACTACAGGCGACGCGGAAGCCACAGCCACCGGGGTGGTTGCGGTCGGTGCCGCAGCCGGAGCTGGTTGCGGCTCGGCGAGGTATCGCAGCACATCGTCCCGGGTTATGCGGCCGCCAAGACCGGTCCCGCTGATGCGTGCCAGGTCCACCGAATGTTCACGGGCCAGTCTGCGCACCGCCGGAGACAGCCTCTGCCTGCCGCCCTCCGTCGCGGGCGCGGCTACCTGGGCCGGGACCGCCGGGGCAGTTGCCTGCTCTGTGGCCGGCGATATCTTCGCAATTGTTGGCATTGGTGTCGGCGCCGGCTGGACCCCCACACCGACCATTGGCTCCGCTGCCTCCACTGCCGCGCCGCCCGTGGGGCCAACGGGAGTAACATCGCGCAGGAGGTATCCGGTGGTGCCTACCGGCGCCTGTGTGGCCGGCGCCTGCTGAGGCTGGCTGGGAGCAGGAGCAGCAGGCGTGTCGTCAGACGGTGATTCTCCGGGCTCTCCCACTTCGGCTATCGGAGCACCCATTGGAAGGGTTTCACCCTCGGCGGCAAGCAGACGGAGCAACTCACCCTCGACGGGAGAAGGCACTTCCATGGTCACCTTGTCGGTGACCACTTCAACCAGCGGCTCATAGCGGCGAACGGAGTCGCCCGGCTGCTTCAGCCATTTCCCAATGGTCCCCTCGACCACCGACTCGCCAACGTGAGGGAGTTCTACCGTAATTGCCAACTGCTCACCACTTGCCCGTAAAATTCCCTCTCCCCCGGGAGAGGGTTAGGGTGAGGGCGTTATCAGACCGCTCATCCTGCTAAGACATGGACGAAAAGCAACGGACAAGCTGCTGAATTTCTAATCTTCCAGCAATCAGTACGCCGACAGCCGACGCAGTGCGGCGGCGATCTTCTCCGTGTCCGGAATATAGGCATCCTCCAGCGTCTGGGCGAAGGGCATCGTCGGGACGTCGGGACCACAGACGCGGACGATGGGGCCGTCGAGATATTCGAATGCCTCGTCGGCCACGAGAGCTGCTATCTCTGCTCCGATTCCTCCGGTGATGTTGTCCTCATGAGCCACTAGGAGCTTGCCCGTCTTTTTTACCGATGAGAGGATCGTATCTTTGTCCAGGGGCGAAAGAGTCCGCAGGTCCACGACTTCAACGTCAATGCCTTCGGCAGCAACTTCCTGGGCCGCCTCGAGGCAGTAGTGGAGCGTGAGCCCATAGCTGACCACGGTGATGTTGCTGCCGGGGCGCTTGATGTCAGCCTGCCCCAGCGGCAGGGTGTACTCTCCCTCCGGCACTTCCCCGCGCACCAGGCGGTAGGTTTTCTTGTGCTCCAGGAACACCACGGGGTTGTTGTCCCTGATGGCGCTCTTGAGCAGGCCCTTGGCGTCGTAGGGCGTACAGGGCGTGACCACTTTGAGTCCCGGCGTGTGGAAAAAGTGCGTTTCGACGTTTTGCGAGTGGAACAGGCCGCCGCGGATGCCCCCGCCGTAGGGGATGCGCACGGTCATGGGCACTGGCACCGCACCGTTGGTGCCGTAGCAGGTCCGGGCCGCTTCGCCTATGAGCTGATTGATCGAAGGCCAGACAAAATCGGAGAATTGAATCTCAGGTATGGCCCGCTGGCCTCGGAAAGCGGCGCCGAGAGCGATCCCGACGATGGATGCCTCGGCCAGGGGGGTGTCTATGATGCGGTCTTCGCCGAATTCCTCGACCAGACCCTGGGTGGCCAGGAAGACCCCGCCGCGGGCACCCACGTCCTCGCCCATCACAAACACGGTCGGGTCGCGTTGCATTTCCTCTCGCAGTGCTTCCCGGACAGCTTCGATTACACTCTTTACGGCCACGAATTGGGACTCCTGCGTTGAAATTTAGCCAAGCCTCGGAGAGGGCGCTGGCTTCGGGTGGCGCGGGCCGCCCACTAGCCGGAATAGACCATCTGGTGCAGGGAGGAAACGTCGGGAGGACTCGCCTCATCCGCGACGTCCGTAGCCGAGTCGACAGCCGCCAGGGCGTTGGCTGCCACCTCGTCAATTTCCTGTTGGGTCAGGATTCCCTGCTCCTGCAACATGTTGCCCAGGGTTATCAGGGGGTCCCTGAGCCTGGCCTGGTCCACCTCGTCAGCTGGACGATACCGCCGGTCGTCGTCGTCGGTGGTATGCGACATAAACCGCTCGACCCTCATTTCCAGCAACACCGGTCCCTGGCTTCGAGCGTGGCTGATCGCCTCGCGGGTGGCCTCGTAGCAGGCGATGAAGTCCATGCCGTCTATGGTGAAGCCCGGGAATCCGTACCCGGCGGCACGGCTGGCGATTTCCTCGATGCCCATCTGCTTGCTTTGGGGCACGGAAATTGCATAGCGGTTGTTCTCGCAGATGAATATGACCGGCAGCCGGTGGACGCCAGCGAAATTCATGGCCTCGTGGGTCTCGCCCTGGCTGGAGGCCCCATCGCCGAAATAGACCAGCGACACGGTCGCCTCACCGCGCATCTTGCACGCCATGGCGTATCCCACGGACTGGGTCAGACCAGCGGCGACCACGTTGGATATCTGGATGATCTTGTGAGGCAGGTCGGCCCCTTGGAGCGGAAACTGCCTGCCGTTGCTGTAGGGGTCGCCCGCCTTGCCCATGAACGATCGCATGACCTCTTCCGCGGTCAGGCCGGCGGCGAATTTCAGGGCCAGGTCCCGGTAGTACGGAAAGAGAAAGCAGTCGCCATCCTTTTCGGCTGCCAGCAGGCTGCCAAGCTGAGCGGCTTCGTGGCCCTGGCTAGACGCCGCGATGGGCACTTTCCCCTGGCGGTTCAGGGCCCAAATGCGCTCGTCGATAGTGCGGCAATACGCCATGCGGCGGTAGAAATCCGCCAAGTCATTCGCAGTCAGTCCTGCGGGCAAAGCAGCCGAAGCGTCGGCGACGGCGGCGCCTCCGTTGTTTCTGGCATTGGCCCTGGCTCGAGGCTTGCGAGGTGGCATTGTGTCTCCCGTATTCCTGCCGCGCGGCCTTCTGGCCAGTCCCGGCGGAAAAAGTAGAGGGCGGTAATCTCCGGGCAATAATACAAGCAGGGCCTCCCGGCCCTGAACTGGTGGCTGCATTATAGCCAACGCACTTCAGGGCCGCAAATGCCGAGTGAAGCTTCCATGGCCTTTAAATTGTTCCCTCTCCCTTAGGGAGAGGGTTAGGGTGAGGGCATTCTCTCTTTCAGCCGCAACTTGGCAAAATAGCCGGCCTGGCCTTTGACCTTCTATGCAGAGCGACAATCAAAAAGCCCTGTGTGAAGCTCTCTCGGCGCTGGCAAACAGGGTCTTGGGATTCTCGTGAAGGTCCTTTACTTGTCATCCGGGGGTGCCGCCTCACGGTGCGGGATTCCCATTTTTCGCGGAAAACGGAACAGCCGGATCGTTGCGATCGTCGCGGGCGACGGCTTAACACCCCTTCATGACGTACCAGTCACAGTGGAGATCCGAACGGCGGGGATAACCACCCTCTTGCTGCGCATTACGATGTAATTCTTGGCCTTGAACAGCCTTCAAATACGAGTCTGTACAGAGTCTAAAACTTCGCCGAAAAATGGCCTTGAAGGGGCGTAAAATTCGGGGGATATCCCCGTTGACAGCCTATGCTGGAAGTTGCTACGTTGCCTTCATTGCGCGTGTGTCGGGGCTTCAGGGATGAAATTATGTAAAGAGTTCAATCTCCAGTGAAAGTGGCCCGTTGGAAGGTCCGTAGTTCCGGAGACCCCTTGTTTTTGGGGGCAGGGCTACTGGGAAACAAGGACCCACTCTTCACCTGTTGACAGGCGTAACGCCCCTGTCGCACAGCCAAATTTTTCCGGATCGGTACTCATTCCCAAGGAGCGCTTTGTCTTTTTTTTTCGGGTCTCATGGCCCAATATCGTAGTGGTGGGGTATTGAAGTGAAGTCAGACCGGAGAGGTGCATCGGCTAGAGAGGTCTGGAAGGCAGTACTGGGGGATCTCCAGATACAATTGCCCAGGCCGACCTTTGAGACATGGCTAAAGTCCACCGAGGGGGTTGCGGAAAACGGAGAGGTCTTCGTTGTAGAGGTACCAACGGCTTTTGGCGTCGAATGGCTGGAAAAGCGAATGTTTCATTCCCTCCAGCGAACGCTGGACAAAGTGGCCGGACAGCCACGGCAGTTGCAGTTGCAGGTTCGAGCCGGGGGCATTTCCTACGCCGTGGAACGGGCACATCTGCCGAGAGGGGTGACATCGGAGGCCAATCAGCCTCTGTTCGAGTTCAAGTCTCTCAATCCGCGTTATTCTTTCGATTCGTTTGTCGTCGGCCCGTCAAATCGACTGGCGTTCAGCGCCGCCCATGCGGTGGCGGACACCCCTGGAGTTGCCTATAACCCGTTGTTCCTTTATTCGGGCGCCGGACTGGGCAAAACCCATTTGCTGCAGGCCATAGGGCGCACCTGCGCCACGCGGGGTATGTCCGTCCTGTACGTGACGTCGGAGCAATTCACAAATGAGTTCATCGCCGCCATTCGCAGCCGGACCACGGAGGACTTTCGGAAGCGTTACCGGTCGGTGCAAATGCTGCTGGTGGACGATGTGCAATTCCTCAGTGGCAAGGAGCAGACCCACGAGGGATTCTTCCACACCTTCAACGATATCCATAACTCGGGCCACCAGGTTGTGGTCTCCTCGGATCGTCCTCCGAGGGACCTGGCGCTCATGGAGGAACGGCTGCGCTCACGCTTTGAGTGGGGTCTGATAGCCGACATACAACCTCCGGACCTGGAAACCAGGATGGCGATTCTGGCCACCAAGGCAGACGAGATGCACGTGGGCCTTGAGGAGTCGGTCCTTGAGCTCATTGCCAAGCGGGTGCAACGCAACGTGAGGGAACTGGAAGGGAGCCTGAATCGCATTGTGGCTTACTCCCAGATGATGAACGTAAGCCTGACGCTGGATTCCACTGAGCGCATTCTCAATGACGTTACCCCGGAGATGTCTCGTGCCTCGATAGACCCGCAACACATCCTGTCCGAGGTTGCGATTTATTACGGGGTCAAGGTCGACGATCTCCTGGCCCGAAGCCGCAAGCGTACCGTTTCGGTGCCAAGGCAGGTGGCGATGTACCTCCTGATCCATGAGATCGGACTTCCTCCAACGCAGGTGGGCCGCCTGTTGGGAGGCCGCGACCACTCCACGGTGATCCACGGCGCAGGCAAGATCAACGGGGAAATGAACGAGGACAGCGAGCTTCGCCACGATGTTCAGGCCATCAAGGAATCGATTTTTGCCTAAAGCTGTCCCTTCCGTACCCGCGATCCGTTCCGAATTGACCCTCTTCCAAACGGGAGAGGGTTTTTCTACGTCCGCCCGGCGCTCTGCGCCCCGGCATCGCGTTGTGTAAAATGGCCTCGTGAAAACTCACGTAATAGTCAAGACACACGAACTGGCCCTGAAGGGCAAGAATCGCCCGTGGTTCCTTCGGAAGCTTACCGAGAACCTGCGCACGGCCACCGAAGGTTCTGGGGTCTCCAAAGTCTGGCAGGCGCAGTTGATGATCGGATTGTCCCTGGAGGACGACAGCGCCTGGCCAGAGGTGAAGAACCGGGTCATGGACTGCTTCGGAGTGGCAAAGTTCTTCCTGGCCCGCGAATTTCCGCAGGACCTTGATTTGATCCAGCAGGCCCTGCCTGCACTGCTGGAGGGGTACAAGTTCCAGACTTTCCGCATTGAGACCAACCGCGCCGACAAGCGGTTTCCGATGACCTCCCCGGAAGTGAACATTAAGCTGGGCAAATTCGTGGAGGATCTCAGCGGGGCGGGTGTCGACCTTTCCGATCCAGATTTGACCATATTCCTTGACATCCAGACCCGGGGGATACTGGTCTACTTCGACGAGACCCGCGCTCACGGCGGCCTGCCGGTGGGGTCCAGCGGCCGAGTGGCGGTAATGCTGTCCGGAGGCATCGATTCGCCAGTGGCGGCCTGGCACATGATGAAAAGGGGTTGCCCAGCCACCTACGTGCATTTCCACAGTTATCCGCTGGTTGACCGCTCCTCCATAGAGAAGGCCAGTGAGTTGGTACAACACCTCGCCCGGTTCCAGCGCAGGTCGGAACTGGTCCTCGCGCCGCTGGCCGAAATCCAGAAGCGAATCATCGTGGAAACACCACCAGCGTACCGAGTGCTGCTGTACCGGCGATTCATGCTGCGAATCACGGAACTCCTGGCAAAGCAGTCGGGAGCGAAAGCGCTGGTCACTGGGGAAAGCTGCGGACAGGTCAGTTCCCAGACCCTGGAGAATATCGCCGTCGTCGACGATGTGGCTGGTATGCCCGTCCTGCGTCCCCTCATTGGAATGAACAAGGAGGAGATCGTGGGAATGTCCCAGGAAATCGGCACGTTTCCAATCTCCATCCAGCCGGACCAGGACTGCTGTTCCCTATTCGTGCCCCGCCACCCCGAGACCCGGGCCAGGCTGGAGACGGTGCAACGCCTGGAGCAGGGCCTCCCCGTCGATGAATTGGTGGCTGAGGCCGTGGCAGGGGCATCTCGGGAACAGGTGCCATCTCCCTACCTGTCAGGGGTCTAGGGGCATAAGGCCGGGCAGGAGAGATTGTTTCGATGACCTCGCCCTCCCCGGACAGTTCCCGCGCCAACTCCGCTCCCGTTGACCGAGAGCGGCTGCTGACGGACGTGCTGAAGGGCGTGTCCCGTTCCTTCTACCTCAGCATAAGGATACTGCCGCGCGGCATGCGTGAACCGGTCGCGGTGGCCTACTTGCTGGCCCGCGCCGCCGATACCATCGCCGACACTCGCGCGCTGCCCCCAACGCGCAGGCTGGAGCACCTGCTGGCCTTCCGCGCCCTCGTGGAGTCCGGTAGCGCCCGATACGCAATTGGGGAAATGGTCGAGGAACTCAGCGCCCATTCTGATGGTGTGTCGGAGGGCGAAAGGAGACTCCTTGGCCAGGCCGAATCGTTATATTCGCTGCTGGATGGACTGCCGGAAGCCGATGGGGAGCTGGTGAGGCAGGTGGTCGTCACCCTGACTCGTGGGATGGAAATGGACCTTTCCACCTTCCCCCCGGAAAGCGCGGGAGATCTGAGATCCCTCGATACGCCTGGACAACTGGACTGCTACACCTACCTGGTTGCCGGGTGCGCCGGCGAATTCTGGACACGCGAGGCTATGCTCCACGAACCACGGCTGGCGGTCTGGGACGCTGACGAGATGGCAGACCTCGGAGTGCGCTTCGGCAAGGCGCTTCAGCTGACCAACGTGCTTCGGGACATCCCCCGGGATCTGCGCATCGGCCGTTGCTATCTCCCCGCGGAGGATCTGGCCGCCGCCGGACTCTCCCCTCCGGATCTCTTGGAACCCGCCAACGCAGCAAGGGCCCGTGCCGTTCTGGTGCCGTGGATTCGCACGGCGCTGGAACATTTCGAAACCGCCGAGACATATCTACTGGCCACGCCAAGGTCCTGCGTCCGGTTGCGGCTGGCGGCGCTCTGGCCGGTGCTGCTGGGCCTGGCCACGCTGGAGAAACTAGCCCTGAACCCGGATTGGCTGGACCCTGACGTTCCTTCGAGGGTCAAGCGCCGCTGGGTGTACGGGATGATGACGCGCTCTGTGGTCGCCGTGCGCTCAGATACCCTGCTTCGCCAGTGGATTCGCGGCCTGCGACGCCGGGTGGAGCGAGCCGTTCTTGAAACCTGATGCCCAAATGGGAATGTCTGCCCCAGGTCGGCTGAAGTCGGTCCTCGAAGTATTCATCGTTTTCCTGCGGTTGGGGCTGACCTCCTTCGGCGGCCCGGTTGCTCACCTGGGCTATTTTCGCGAAGAGATTGTCGTGCGTCGCGGGTGGCTGGACGAGGCGGCATACGCAGACCTGGTCGCCCTCTGCCAGTTCCTGCCCGGCCCGGCCAGCAGCCAGGTCGGCATCGCGCTGGGCATTCGAAGGGCAGGGCTGCCAGGAGGACTAGCCGCCTGGCTGGGGTTTACTGCTCCATCGGCGGCCGCACTGATCCTCTTCGCCTACGGCGTGGCCCCCTTCGGCGACCTGGAGAACGCCGGATGGCTGAGCGGGCTGAAGACCGCTGCGGTGGCGGTGGTGGCGCTGGCGGTTTGGGGAATGGCCAATAGCCTGTGCCCCGATCGTCCCAGGGCAGCAATCGCCATTGCGGCAACCGCTGGCGTGCTGGCCTGGCCCACGGGCTGGGGGCAGTTGCTGGTTATCGCCATTGCCGGAGTTGTCGGTTGGACCTTTCTGCAGTCAGGACAGTCGGACGAATCGCGAGAACAGCAGTTCCGGGTGAACCGGGCTTTTGCGGTTGTGTGCCTCGCGGCGCTGGGAGTAATCCTGGTGGGGGTTCCGGTGCTGCAGAGGGCGGTCGGCTCGACGGGCTTCAGCGAAACTCTGCAGGTGTTCGACAGTTTCTTCCGTGCGGGCTCACTGGTGTTCGGCGGGGGACACGTTGTCCTACCCCTGCTAAAGGAACTGGTGGTAACGCCCGGCTGGGTGACCAGTTCGGAATTCATTGCCGGATACGGGGCCGCACAGGCAGTTCCCGGGCCGCTGTTCACCTTCTCAGCTTACCTCGGCACATCGCTGGACGTGGAGAACGCTCCCTCGGGATGGGTCGGGGGGCTGTTTGCCCTGGGCGCTGTGTTCCTGCCGTCATTTCTGCTGGTAATCGGGGCCGTTCCCTTCTGGGACCGGTTGCGGAGCTTGAGCAGCTTCGCCGGTGCGCTACGGGGGATCAACGCCGCGGTCGTGGGGCTGCTGCTGGCCGCCCTGTACGATCCGGTTTGGACCAGCGCGGTCCACGGGGCTGAGGAATTTGCGTTGGCCCTGATTGCCCTGGGTCTCCTCGCGATCTGGAAGTGGCCACCCTGGCTGGTGGTGATGCTTTCGGCGCTGGCCGGCCAGGGTCTTGTCTACGTAGATCTGCCGCTCTAGCGACGTGGCGGAGTTGCTTGACGGCCCCACCGATTCCTGTACCATTACCGCCACACAGGTTTAACGACATAATCTGGAGGAACAATGGCAACTTTCGTCCACGTGTACACGGGTCCCGATGGGCAGTCGGTCGTTGAGGAACGCGAATTCGAGATGCAGAGCTTCGTTGACACCGAGGGAGCCCACGGGCTGTCGACCGGGATAATCAACACCCCGGGAATCTCCTTTCGGGTGTACGAGCCGGGCTATTTCCTGGACTTTCACACTGCGCCAAGGCGCCAATACAGCATCACGCTGACCGGCGAGATCGAGGTGGGCACGCCCGATGGCACCATCAAGCACTACGGCCCCGGAACCGTCCTGCTGGCCGAGGATATGACCGGCGCCGGCCACTCCACGAGGGTGGTGGGCACGGAGCCTCGGTTTGCCATCATCATCCCACTGTCGGATTAGAAGTCTGAACCGTGATTTGTTGGATTGTTGTGATTTACTGATTTAGAGTCTTAATCATAACCATCCTGAAGTCACAAGAATCACAGTTCAGACATAAGGACGATTTCAATGACCGCATACGCCAGCCTGAATGGCGAGTTCAATCCCACAGTGCCCACGCGGGTGATCTTCGGGCAAGGAAAGGCAGAGACCCTCGGTTCCGAGGTAGCTGCGCTGGGGGGCAAGCGCGCGCTGATACTCTCTGGTCGCGCCGTCGCTGAGCAGACCGATACCGTGAGCCAGGTGCATGCGGCGCTGGGCGACAGCGCGGTGGGAGTCTACTCCGGCCTGACTCAGCGGGCGCCGCTGTACACCGCAGTGGAGGCGGCCAACCTTGCCGTTTCGCTGGGGGCCGACACGCTGGTGGGCGTGGGAGGCAGCACCATATCCGATGCGGCTCGCATGATCGCCGTTCTGATGGCAGAGGGGATCACTACCGTTGAGGAGTTGCGCGACCAAGGGCATCAGCAAGACATGATGATGCGCCCCAACCTGGACGGAAAGGCCCTGCCGCTGCAGGTCTCCATACCCACGACTCTGTCCGCCGGGGAGTTCAACATGGGCGGCGGGAACGTGCTGGACGACGGCGCGGGCCACAAGATACGTGTGGGCCACCCCAGGCTCTACGCCGACCTGATTGTGCTGGACCCCGAGATGACCACAGGCACCCCCGACTGGCTCTGGCTGTCCACCGGCGTCAAGGCACTAGACCACTGCATTGAGCGGCTGTACTGCCGGGGCAATCAGCCGGCCATCGATGCTCCGGTGCTGTCGGCGGCGGAGATGCTCTTCCACGCTCTGCCCGCTTCGCGACAGGCCGACGGCGACGCCGAGGCCCGCACCCAGTGTCTCGTGGCCGCTTGGATGTCCATGATGGGCGCGCCCAACTTCGCGGTGGGCCTGTCCCACGCCATTGGACACATTGTCGGCGTGAAGTACCAGGTGGGACACGGCTATACGTCCTGCGTCTGCCAGCCATACGTGATGGAGTACAACCGTCCAGCGTCCGCGGCCAAGCAGGCGCTGCTCGCCCGGGCAGCAGGCCACGACATCTCCGGGATGAGCGACGAGGCAGCCGCCGAGTTGGCCGCCCGCACCGTTGACGAGTTCATACTGGGCCTGGGAATGCCCCACCGCATGCGTGAGCTGGAGATACCGGAGGAGGACCTGCCGGAGATAGCCGAGCTGGTCCTGGAGGACGGTGGTTGTCATAACAACGCAGTCCAAATCACGGAGAAAGAGCAGGTTATGGAAGTCCTGCGGCGGGCGTATTAGCTGGTTCAATTCGCGGTTACGGCGCTTTTTGTTTTCAGAAGGAAGTTATGCAGTTCGAGTTCCCGCCCCACCCTAACGCTCCCCTCAGGGGAAAGGGACAGTTCCCGCGACTATTTTCATAACACTTACGGTTAGTGCCCTAATTGACCCTGTTGGCATTGGCTATCAGCAGAACATCGGAGTTGAAAAATGAAATACGGTTTCACTCTGCCGGGGCGCGGGCCTCTGGCCACACCGGAAACCCTGGGACATATCGCGAGGACGGCTGAAGATCTGGGCTATGACGCCCTTTTCACAGGTGACCACATACTGGTGCCGAGGAATATCGCCTCCCCCTATCCATACACTGAGGGAGGAGAGTTCCCCGGCAGCCCGTCGGGAGAGGCCATGGAGCAGCTGACTCTCCTGGCCTTCCTGGCCGGTCAGACCTCCCGCATCCGGCTGGTTACCAGCGTAATCATCGTGCCGCACCGCAATCCGCTAGTGGCGGCCAAGGCCCTGGCGACGCTGGACGTGCTCTCGGGCGGGCGGCTGGTGGTCGGCGTAGGTGTGGGTTGGATGCGCGAAGAATTTGAGGCGCTGAACCTGCCGCCCTTCGAGGAGCGCGGCGCGGTCACCGACGAGTACATCCGGGCCTTCAAGGAGCTGTGGACCAGCGACGACCCGCACTTCGAGGGCAAGTACGTCAGCTTCGACAACATCAGTTTCCTACCCAAGCCCTTCCAGAAACCGCATCCCCCCATCTGGGTGGGCGGCGAGAGTCGCCCGGCGCTGCGACGTACCGCTGAGCTGGCCGACGGCTGGTATCCGCTGGGCTCCAATCCCACGTTCCCCATGGGAACGCCGAAAGAGCTGGCCGCTGGGCTGGAGCGTCTGGCTGCCTATGCGCGCCGGTTCGACCGGGATCCGTCGGAGATCGAGACCATCTACCGGACGCACCAGTTCGAGCTGACCGATACTGCCGCTGGCGACGACCGCCTGCCCTTCGTGGGCAACGCCGGGGAGATCGCCTCAGACATCCGGCAGTACGAGGCGATGGGCGTCGGCTCGCTGGTGCTGGACTTCCTGCGCCAGACCGAAGATCTGGACGTGATGCTGGGCCGCATGGAGCGGTTCGCCAACGAGGTATGGCCGCTGGTCTAGTCCCTGAGACAGGAGCGACGAAATGAAGTACGGTTTTACGCTGCCCGCTCGAGGTCCCCTTGCGACGCCGGAAACGCTGGGGCGCATGGCTCGAACGGGCGAGGAGTTCGGCTACGACGCGTTGTATACCGGCGACCATATTGTGCTGCCGAACGATGTCGCTTCCCGCTATCCCTACTCGGTCGGCGGCGAATTCCCCGGTGGTGTGACAGGTGATTGGCTGGAGCAGTTGACGCTGTTGGCGTTCGTAGCAGGCCAGACGAGC
This sequence comes from Dehalococcoidia bacterium, assembly GCA_965232835.1. Classification (GTDB taxonomy): domain Bacteria; phylum Chloroflexota; class Dehalococcoidia; order Lucifugimonadales; family UBA3495; genus VXOI01. The sequence continues at coordinate 28,710 of OZ247426.1, forward strand.
AGAATCCGGCTGGTAACTGGCGTGCTCATTGTGCCTCACCGGAACCCCCTGGTGGCTGCCAAGGCGCTGGCCACGCTGGACGTCCTTTCGTGCGGTCGCCTGGTGGTGGGCATCGGCGTGGGCTGGATGCGCGAGGAATTCGAGGCGCTTGACCTGCCGCCCTTCGAGGAACGCGGAGCGGTGACCGACGAGTACATTCGCGCCTTCAAGGAGCTGTGGACCAGCGAAGATCCTCACTTCGAGGGCAAATACGTCAGTTTCGACAACATCAGTTTCCTGCCAAAGCCAGTGCAGAAGCCGCATCCGCCCATCTGGGTCGGCGGAGAAAGCCGGCCCGCGTTGCGGCGGACAGCCGAGCTGGCCGACGGCTGGAATCCTTTGGGATCGAACCCCGCTTTCCCCATGGGCACACCTCAGGAATTGGCGGCCGGGCTTGAACGTCTCGCCTCGTACGCTCGCCGTTTCGGGCGTGACCCGTCGGAGATAGAGACCGTCTACCGGACGTTCCAGTTCGAGCTGAATGAATCCGCAGCCGGCAGCGACCGGTTGCCCTTCGTCGGCAATGCCGAGCAGATCGCAGGAGACATCCTGGAGTACGAGGCGGTGGGAGTCTCGTCGCTGGTGCTGGATTTCCAGCGCCAGACCGAGGACCTGGGTGTAATCCTGGGCCGTATGGAGCGGTTCGCCAGCGAGGTCTGGCCCCTGGTGTAGGCCCGGTATCGTTCACAATGCGAAGGGGCGCATAATTGTGCGCCCCTACACTGTGTCGGTCCCTCTGACCTCGAACCGGGCGGGCCCTCGTGAATTACGAAGGGATAGGGACACGCCGCCAACCTAACCTTCCCACGGAGGGAGAGAGGATTTGGCAAACTCCCTCTAACGGAAGTCCTGCTCGTACAGTTCCCTCAGCTTTTGCAGATGAGCTTCAGGGATCGGCGGCAGGTCGACGCAGCGGGCGGTTTCCTCGGACTCCTGCACGTTCTTGACCCCCGGGACGGTCGTGTCGATGTCGCGGTTCATCAGGCTGAACACCATGGCAGCCTGCGAAAGAGTTTCTATCGGACCATCCAGCAGGAAGTCCAGCATCGACGCTTTGCGTAGGTCAGCGGTCATCAGCGCGTCGCCGGGGGTGGGCGGGCGGTCCAGGGCGGGGGTCAGGGCTCCAGCGGCGTGAGAACGGATGCCGATGATCCCCATTCCCCGGGCCCTTGCCATCGGGATGATCTGGCCGTTGTCGAACACGTCGGCGCCGGGCGGCTTCGGTTCCTGAGCCGTCAGGTTCAGCAGGTTGTAATAGGCGAGGACCGTGTCGTATTCCCCGCTATTGATCAGCCGGTGCATGGTCGGTACATCATGGTCCATGGCAGAAAGCCCGATGAACTTGGTCTTGCCGTTCTGCTGCATTTCCTTGTAGGCATCCAGCACCGGCCCCAGCACGTCGTCGCCGGTGATAGAGTCAAGGGCCTGGCCGCGCTGCTCAGTGAACCGGTTGTGCACATGTAGCACGTCCACGCCGTCACGCCGCAGACGGTTCAGGCTGCGTTCCACCGATCGCTGCACGGCGCCTGACACATCCTGCATTTCGTCCGCGCGCAGCCTGACCTTGGTGGCGACGACCACATCTTCCTGCCGCCCCGCAAGCGCTTTACCCAAAGCCTCCTCGGCCTTGCCGTCGCCGTACGATGGGGCGACGTCAAAGAACGTAATGCCGAGGTCCAGCGCACGATGCACCGACCTGATGGCCTCCGCCTCGCTGGTAGCGCCCCAGACCTGCCCGATGCCGCCGCCGCCAAAACCGGCGCGGGAGACCCGCAGGCCGGTGCGACCCAGAATGCTGTATTCCATGAAACGAGCCTCCTCCTCAGGAATCGGGGACTAGTGAGAAACTTCGCCCTCGGCCAGCTGGAACAGGATGCCGTGGGAGCTGGCAGTGTCGATGTTCAGGTTGCGGTAGCCGAACGGACTGGGTGCCGGCGCTTCGCTCCGCATCTTGTTTCCCTTGGACACCAGGTCGGAAAAGACCTGGTCGATGCCGTCGACTCCGAACGCGACGTGCATTACGCCGGGGCCTGTGGCCTTCAGCTGCCGTGCCATGGGCGTGTCGTCCCGCAGGGGTTCGAAGAAGTCCACGTAGGTCTCGCCGATGCGGTATAGGATGGACTTGAACCCGCGGTCGTCGAACACATCGCGAGACATGGGAGACATGGAAAAGTTTTGCTCAATGTAGTTTGCCATGTCGTCAATGCTTTCAACGACGAAGGTAACGTGGTGCACTTTGTTGAACATTGCTATCACTCCAGAATGATGTTTTGGGCAAGTGTCTCGAACCCATTTTCCAGACGACCATGGACTGCCGGGGCTGGTAGACTGGGCGAGTTCCGGGCGCTTCCGGTCAGCAATCGATGGCCATACCGGAACTGGCCCCATTTTCCTTCATAGGAGCAGCTATGCCAACCTTCTCGACTGATGACAATGTGAGCATCCACTACCAGGACGTGGGGAGTGGCTATCCCCTGCTGTTTGCCCACGAGTTTGCTGGCGACATCACAAGCTGGGAGCCGCAGGTCAATTTCTTCGCTCGTCGTTACCGGGTGATCACTTACTGCCACCGGGGATATCCGCCGTCCGGTGTGCCTGAGGACCCCGAAGCCTACTCGCAGGAGCGGCTGGTGGCGGACATGCGGCAGTTGCTGGAGCATCTGGGCATTGAGCAGGCCTACATCGCCGGTCTTTCCATGGGAGCGGCCAGCGCGCTCAGCTTTGGACTTGCCCACCCAGAGATGTCGCGCGCCCTCGTCGTGGCAGCCACAGGCACCGGCTCCACGGACCGTGAGATGCACCTGGAGGCGTGGCGCCACAACGCCGAGAGGTTGAAGACCGAGGGAATCGCGGGTTTCGCCGAGGAATATGCCAATTCACCAACCAGGGTCCAGTTCAAGCGCAAGGACCCGGTGGGATGGCAGAAATTCTACGACGGGTTGGCGTCCCACTCGGCCCTTGGCTCTGCGCTGATCACCCAGGGCATCCAACTGAAGCGGCCCACGGTTTTCCAACTCGAAGACGATATGCGCCGCATGACCGTCCCTACATTGCTGCTGGTGGGAGACGAAGACGACCCCTGCATTGATCCAATGCTGTTCATAAAGAGGTGTGTGGCCACCAGCGGATTGGTTTTCTTCCCGCAGAGCGGCCACACCATAAACCTCGAAGAGCCTGCCCTGTTCAACCGCAGCGTGCTGGATTTCCTGACCGCCGTGGAGTCCGGATCCTGGGCGACCCGCGCCGGGTGACAGCTCGCAGAAACAATCTCAAGAGTACCCTCCCCCTTGAGGGGGAGGGTTAGGGTGGGGTGAAAAGGCTGGGCTAAGGAAAGAGCAGGGAAAACAGACCCTGTCTTGAGATTGGCACTTACCCTTGGAGGCCTGCAACTATCTTGCGAAGTTGCCGCTCGTCGTCGGCGCCGTTCACATCCATCCCGAACACAACTTCGTCCAGCAAGCCGTCGTAACGCTCCTTGAGGGCTGGGGCGACCGCGTCGTATTCCTCTGCCACGACGAACTTGTCCAGGATATCGTCGGTGATCAGGTTGGTCATCTCGTCCCATTGGCCCTTGAGAGACATCTCGTGCAGCCGCACGCCGACCTCCTCGAACCCATGGGCTTCCAGCACCGTGGTGTAGGAGCGGGTCGATGAGTAAAAGGCGATCTGCCTGCGGACGGGGTATATTCGCTCCTCGATCGCCTTTCTGTTGGGTCCCGTGATGATAAAGGGAGACCCGGTCAGCTTGACCGCATCAGGGTCGCGTTCCGCCCTTCCCGCTCCATCGGCCACGTGGGGTAAAACCCGCTGCGTCATGAACTCCGGAGAGCTTAGCGGATGCAACGATATGCCGTCGCACACCTCGCCGGCGACCCGGCAGTTGTAGGCGTTGACCGCGCTGATGAACACTGGCGGACTCGGCTGCTCAGATGGGCCGGGGCTGAAGAAGGGAGTCATCAGCGAGAAGTTGTAGTGATCTCCGTGGTACGCAAGGCGGGTGCCGTCTTGCCACGCATCCCAGATGGCGTGGAGCGACTGGACGTACTCCCGTATGCGCGGACCGGGAGAGGACCATTCAGTCGAAAAGCGGCGCTGGATGTGGCCCTTCACCTGCGTTCCCAACCCCAGACGGAACCTGCCATCGGAGAGTTTCTGCAGATCCATAGCGGCGTAGGCCAGCACCATGGGAGACCGTGGGAACGCGATGGCCACCCGTGGCTCGAGCGTCACTCGCGAGGTCGAGGTTGCCGCCAGCACCAGCGGGAACAGCGGGTCATGCCCGGTTTCCTCGGTACACAGGCCGTCGTACCCGATGCCCTCGGCCCACCGAGCCTCCTCGGGGATGCCCTTGATGTTGGACGTGTTCAAGTGGTAAAGCACCCGGAATCCCATGATGGCCTCCGTCGGATTTTCAACGCAGAGTACGCCAAGGACGCGCAGGATTGGACACGCTTGAATTCACTGTTCTAGCGCAGCCCCAGCGCTCTCGGCGTTGAGTAATTGGTTATCGCGCGGTAAAGCCGCCGTCCACCACCAGCTCGGCACCGGTGATGTAGGACGCCTCGTCGGAGGCGAGGAACAGCACGGCGTTGGCGACCTCGATGGTCTCTCCCTCCCTCTGCATCGGCACGTCGTTGACCAGCCTGTCCCTGCGCGCATCGCCGCGCTGGAAGGAGGTCAGCATTGGGGGCATCATTCCTGGGTGCACCGAGTTGATGCGGATGCCGTCTTTGGCGTGCTGCACGGCCGTCGCCTTGGTCAGCAGCCGCACCGCGCCCTTGGAGGCGTTGTATCCGGGGTGGACCGACTCCTGCCCAACGATTCCGGATATCGACGAGATGTTGACGATGGAGCCCCCGCCGGTTTTCTGCATTTCGGTCACCGCGTGCTTGGTCCCCAGGAATACGCCACGGGCGTTGATGTCCAGCAGGCGGTCCCAGGCGTCGGTGCTGCGGAAATCGGTCTCGCCGCTGCCGCTGATACCGGCGTTGTTTACCAGGATGTCCATCTTGCCGAAACGACCTACAACTTCCCCCACGGCGGCAATCCAGGAGTCCTCGTCAGAAACGTTGAGGTTGACGAACATGGCCTCCCCGCCGGCCTCGGCGATCTCGGCCTCGACCCGACGGCCGTCTTCCTCACGTATATCGGCGATGGCCACTCTGGCGCCCTCGCGGGCGAACAGCCTGCACTCCTCGGCGCCCATGCCATTGGCCCCACCGGTAACCATAGCAACTTTACCTTCCAGTCTCATATCTGTCTCACTCTCTCCCGAGAATTCGCTGGCGCTTGTGGCAACACAGAGCCTCGCCAGCATTCGTTCGTGATAGGATACCGCAATCGCCTTTAGTTCGCAGTACTCGAAGCAGGTCGTCGTATAATGCCCCCATGCCTCGTCGCTATCGTCCCAGGGAAGTGATCCGCGTTTTGCTGTCTTTTGGGTTTGTCAGGGTGCGACAGAGGGGAAGTCACGAAATACTTCGGCTACCGGACGGGCGGTATCCTACAACTGTTTCTATGTCGCGACGCGAGGTACCTCCGGGGACCTTGAGCGAAATCCTGAGGCAGGCGGGGTTAACCTCCGCCGAGTTTCACAGCAGAGCATTGGAGGTTCTCTGATGATCAAAAAGAAAGTAACTGTCGTTCTGCTCCACGATGATGATCAGGGTGGTTATTCCGTCGTCATTCCGACGATTCCACAACTGGCAACTATGGGGGAAAGTGTTGAGCACGCCCTCGCAATGGCTAAAGAATGCCTGGAAATAAGCCTGCAAGAACCGAGCGACTGGGATTATTTCAGTCTTGATCATGCATACTCAGAACATGTGGTCATAGGAACGATAGAGGTTGAATTACCCGATAGACCGGAGCCGGCGGACTCTGCGAGAGACGATGATGCGCACAAGACTCCTGCGCCGATAGCAGCGGAGGACTAGCGATGCGTTTGGAAGGCAAGGTGGCGATCATCAGCGGCGGCGCCAGGGGACAGGGGGCCGCCGAGGCGCGGTTGTTTGCGCGCGAAGGTGCTGCGGTCGTAATGGGGGACATTTTGGACGAGGATGGCCTGAGGATCGAGGCTGAAATCCGCGAGACGGGTGGCAAGGCCACCTACGTCTACCTTGACGTTACACAGCCGGAGCAATGGGAAAGCGCCGTGTCGCGCGCCGTTTCCGAATACGGCAGGCTGGATATCCTGGTCAACAACGCAGGCATTACGGGAATGGAAGGCGGTGGAAGCCCGGCCTCGGCGAGGATAGACGCGACCGATACGTCACAATGGGACCGCATCCTGGATGTGAACGGCAAGGGTGTTTTCCTGGGCACCAGGGCTGCCATACCCGCCATGCGGACGGCGGGCGGGGGCTCCATCATCAACATCTCCTCGGTTGCCGGCCTTGTCGCCATTGGCCCGGGCAGTGGACGCTCCGCATCATACGCCGCCTCCAAGGGTGCGGTCAGGCTGCTCACAAAATCCACGGCGGTCCAGTACGGGCCGGAAGGCATCAGGTGCAACTCGGTGCATCCGGGATTTAACGTAACCCCGATGACCCAACCCTTCCTGGACCAGCAGGGTGGGCGGGAGTGGGGCCTGAACCAGGCTCCTCTGAACCGCCTCGGCACGCCGGAGGACATCGCCAACGGCGTGCTCTTCCTGGCCTCCGACGAGTCGTCTTTCATGACTGGCAGCGAGATGGTCATCGACGGTGGATGGACCGCGCACTAGACGAAAAGGGGCACCAACCTGGAAATCCGGAGGACCAAGATGCGACTTGAAGGCAAGGTGGCGATCATCAGCGGCGGATCCAGAGGGCAGGGCGCCGCGGAGGCGCGGTTGTTTGCCAGTGAGGGCGCGGCAGTGATCATTGCCGATATTCTGGACGAAGAGGGCTTGAAGCTGGAGGCCGAAATCCGTGAGCTGGGCGGAAGGGCAATGTACGTCCATCTCGACGTGACCGATCCGGACCAGTGGGAGGGCGCGGTCTCTCGGGCCGTTTCCGAATACGGCAAGCTGGACCTCCTGGTGAACAACGCGGGCATTGGCGCCGTTCAGGCGAGTGGCCTCCAGCCTCCGAAGCTGGAAGACACGCCAGCGGAAACCTGGGACAAGATCATGGACATCAACAGCAAGGGAGTGTTCCTGGGGACTCGGGCCGCCATTCCAGCCATGCGCGACGCCGGCGGGGGTTCCATCATCAACATATCTTCGGTGGCCGGACTCGTGGGCGCCGGCCTGGCCAGCGGGGCCGCAGCCGCTTACGCTTCCTCCAAGGGATCGGTGCGCCTGCTGACCAAGGCCACCGCCGTCCAGCACGGCCACGAGGGCATTCGCTGTAACTCCGTCCATCCCGGCTACATCGAAACAGCCATGACCCAGGCATCGCTCTCACAGGAGGGGTTCCGCGAGCAGGTAACCGCGATGGCACCGCTGAACCGCGTCGGTACGGTGGACGACATCGCCAACGGGGTGCTGTTCCTGGCCTCCGATGAGTCGTCATTCATGACGGGCAGCGAATTGGTTATAGACGGTGGCTGGACCGCCCAGTAGAACGGGAAATCGATAGGCAAGAACATCAGCAATCAAGCGAGGGAGATGATATGCGACTGGAAGGAAAGGTGGCTCTGATCAGCGGAGGGGCCAGGGGACAGGGAGCTGCGGAGGCCCGGATGTTCGCCAGGGAGGGCGCTGCCGTGGTCATCGGAGACATCCTTGACGAGGATGGCCTGAAACTGGAGGCAGAAATCCGGGAATTGGGCGGGCGGGCCACATACGTGCACCTCGACGTAACACAGCCTGAGGAATGGGAGAATGCCGTTTCGAAAGCGACCTTGGAATACGGTAAGCTGGACATCCTGGTCAACAATGCCGGAATCGGCAGCGCCCAGACCGGCGGACTGGATGCGCCCAAGATCGACGGTACCTCGACCGAGCTGTGGGACAGGATTCTGGAGGTCAACGGGAAGGGCGTGTTTCTCGGCACCAAGGCCGCCATCCCTGCCATGCGTGCTGCTGGCGGTGGTTCCATCATAAACATCTCCTCCATCGCTGGAATGGTAGGCCTCGCCCCGGCCAACGGCGCCGCTGCGGCTTATGCGGCGTCCAAGGGGTCGGTCAGGCTGCTCACCAAGTCAACCGCCGTGCAATATGGCGCCGAAGGCATTAGGTGCAACTCGGTCCACCCGGGATTCATCGAGACGGCAATGACCGAGCTCAGGCTCTCGCAGCCTGGCGCTCGCGACGAGGCCGCCGCCGCAACTCCGCTCCGCCGCATCGGTACGGTGGACGACATTGCCAACGGGGTGCTGTTCCTCGCATCCGACGAGTCGTCGTTCATGACCGGCAGCGAAATGGTCATCGATGGTGGTTGGATAGCCCAATAAATCCTGGATTTCTTCGGGCTTTCGACTCTTGTGACCGGTTTGGAGAAAGGAAATGCGATTGGAATGCAAGGTGGCGATCATAAGCGGCGGAGCCCGAGGGCAGGGAGCCGGAGAGGCAAGACTGTTTGCCAGGGAGGGCGCGGCGGTCGTGATCGGGGACGTACTGGACTAGGAAGGGATGAAAGTCGAGGCGGAAATCCGCGAACTGGGTGGCAAGGCCACTTTCGTTCATCTGGACGTGACTGACCCCGAACAGTGGGAGAACGCGGTGAATCGGGCGGTTTCCGAATACGGCAAGCTGGATATTCTCGTGAACAGCGCTGGGGTGGGAGCAATCGACGTAGCCGGACTCGGGACCCCGAAGATCCACGAC